>NZ_JPIK01000019.1 GCF_000717475.1 Desulfonatronum thiodismutans | reverse complement strand
TCTCACGTATGAATAAATACGCTTCGATCTTCAACTTTTCTTGCTCCTTGCACTTGGGGTTTTTGAACGGTCTGTCGAGTTCGGACTTTTCCAACACTCAGCTAAAGCACTGCACGAAATATGCGGGATGACGGCGCATGATGCGCTTGACAATCAAACCGATGTCATGAAATTCTGATCTGAATTCAGGTCAACCAGAATGGAGGTCCGAATCATGGAAATCCTTTCCCTCTCTGAGGCGAAAATGAAGTTCAGCCATCTCGTGGACAGGGTCAACGCCACGGACCAGGAAGTCGTCATCACAAAAAATGGGCGACCAGCCGCGGTTTTGGTCAGCCCTGACGAGTTTTCAAGCTGGTCGGAAACCTTGCTCATCCAGGCCGATCCCCGGCTTTTGGAGGAAATTGTCTCTGGAATGCGGGATATGAAGGAAAACAAGGCCGGCCTGTACACCATTGACGAACTTTTCGCCGAATGAGCCGAAGTCCTTTGTATCGACTGCGCGTCTCGGACGATCTGGCTGCACTGATTCGCGGTCTGCATCCTGAGCTGAAACGAAAAGTCCGCGAGGCGCTTGCGCTGATCGTGGAGAATCCGACACTGGGGAAGCCCTTGAAGCGGGAACTGGAGGGCCTGCGAAGTTTTCGCGTCAGCAGATTCCGGATCATCTACAGCCTGACGGAAAAGAGAGAAATCCAGATCATTGCCATCGGCCCCCGTGACCGGATTTATGAGGAAACGGCGCGCATTGAGAAGAGAGAATGAGATTCCTGGGGGGATGCTTCGAGAATTCAGTGTTCCAGGTCACGCCGATGAGAATCGTATATCGTGGCTGCCCTCTTCATCTCCGTCCCCACGTACTCCGCCAGCTCCTGAGCAAAATCCGAGTGCAGACGCAGCAGACTCATGTCCAGTGGAGCGGACGGACGGCTGAGCCGCAGCATGTCGCCGTCCTCCGCCGCATGGGGCCAGATCCCGGCGAAGAAGAAACCGGCGGCCTCGGCCAACTCGCAAAGCACCGCCGTGGCTCGCTGGGCCAGAGGCAGATCGACATGCACCACCTCGGCCCCGGCAATGTCCAGAAGATCCGTGCCCGCTCGCAAAATTTCCGGCCATTGCCGCGCATCGGCGGTCGAGACCCGCACCACGCCCTTCAACAGTCCGCGATCAAAGGACACCGTATAGACGCCGCTGGCCCTTTCCCTCGAACCCTGGTCGACTTCCACCGCGGCCGGGATCAAGGGGCGCTCCAGGTTTTCGTAGATGCGCTCCGTGATGCGTCGGTGCCGCTCCGGGACAAAGGCCAGGGCTGGGGCCAGGGCCAGATTCGGATTCGTCAAATAGAGAAAGCAGTGCAGATAGGATTCCCGATGGCCGGGGCCGTCTTCCAGGCCCATGGCCTTGAACTGACGCGGAGGGCAGGCCGCGAGGTCCAGACCGCAGGGGCGACCGCCCATGTTGATGACGTTGCGTTGGCTGATGGAATGACTGGTGACCGGATTGAGGGAAAGGCCGAACAGGCCCATCTCGCGGGCCCGGTTCGAGAGGGCGGAGAAGAACTGCTTCATCAGGCCGCGACCCCGGTACGCCGGAGAGACCACCAGCAGGGCCATCTCGGCCATGGGCACGGGCTCGGGCCGCAACAGCCCGGCATGGCCGACCACCTCGCCGTCACTGGTTACGGCCACGTAGCTGGCGAGGACGCCCCGGGTAACCAGATCCAGAAGCCCCTCGGGCCTGTAGAAAGCCTCGTTCTTGTAGGAGTATCCGTAGGTCAGCCAGAACAACCGGGCCACATCCAGGGCATCGTCGGCCTGGAGCGGGCGGACTTCAATGGGCTGTCCATGGGCCTCCGGGGTTCGCGCTCCATGGGATGCCCCCGAACTCTGGGATGTCCGGGATCGCCCGGCAGCATGATCCGCGTGGGCCTCTGTATCGAGATGCACCGCGGGCTGGGCAATGAGGGTGTCGCTCCCGCCTCCCGGCCTATCGTCCCGGGGCAGCTGTTTGACCAGGCACAAGGCCTTGCCCTGGCGCCCGCGGTTCACCCAGCGGACCTCGTCCACCGCGTGGTGGATGAGCTTCATTCCCAGACCGACGACCTCGCTTTCCGCGCGCTTGGGTTGGCGATGGAGCAGCGCCGGGTCAAACGGCAGGCCTTCGTCAATGAACTCCAGGCGCAATTCCCCTTCCAACAGCTCGCCCTTTACGAGCATGTTCCCCGGGGTTCCGTCCGGATAGGCGTGGGCGCAGATGTTCTGAAAGGCCTCCTCGGCCGCCAGTTCCAGAGCCAGGACGTCCTTGGCCGGAAAGCCCGCAATGCGCGCCACGTCGCGGACATGGCCCTGCACAAGAACAAGAAAACGTCCCTCCGCCGGAACTCTGAGCTGCGTGTGCGGTGTCGTGCGCATGGTTGGATCTGCTACGAAGGCAAGTGTTGAAGGTCAAGGTTGGATTTGTGGTGATCCCGTTGCCGGGAACCGGACTGGCGAGCGATCTGGGTTGCGAATATATCCCTTGCGCGACTATGACAAGAACCTTCACCACGGCGCCCAGGGCAATTTTGTTCCCGGCCCTCATATTCCGTCGGATCGGCATCGAATTCGTGATCCAGATTGGTTTGTGCGTATTTGAGTGTTGAAAAAGTCCTTTGTCGGCAGTCCGTTCAAAAACCCCAAGTGCAAGGAGCAAGAAAAGCTACCGGACACGTCCTGTGTCCGGCCCTCCCGGGCTGTGGCTTCGCCACATTTTCGATTTGCCGTCCTGGCAATCGAATCAAAATCGAAGCGTATTTATTCATACGTGAGATTTTGAACTTTTTGCGGCGACGCAGCAATTGGGAATTTTTCAACGGACTGCTAGATCCGTGAAGTTGTATATGGTTAATACAGTCACACCACGGCGTTTCCAGCCTAAACCCGAATTTCAATGTCTTACGCCGCCTACACGGCAGTTTTAAAAGCTCGCCCCGCGGGTGATGAGGGCAACGAGCATGGGCATGATCAAAGTGGTTCGCAAGGAGAATCTTCAGGCCGGACCTGCCGGTTTGGTGTTCACTGGACAGTAGGTCGCCCTTTCAGGGCTCATCCTGCTTTCCCATCGTTGTCTCGGGGCGTTGCCCTGGGCTCTAACATGTCGCCCCTTTGGGGCTGAAATCAAGCCCTGAAGGGGCGACACAAGTACAGCCCAGGGCAACCGCCCTGGGATATCAGCGTCAAATAGACCAGCCAGGAGTGCATTGTCATCACGCTTCTCCTTTGCCCGGCATCCCGGTTCGGCTAAAAACACTCAGGTAAAGGCGACTACCCCGGCTTGGCGCGGATCGCAATCGCGGGATCTTCGCGGACCGCCGCGCTCTCCGCGAACGGCCTCCGGAGTTGCCCCTCTGCTCAGTTTTCTTGAGGCCATGGAGCGTTTATCCCGGTATCCGGCTCCATGATTCGTCGCAGTTGGGCGAAAACGTCCACGGCGTCAGCCGTTACGCGGACCTCGTGCACGTCCCGCAGCTTGCGCATCTGGCGGATCATTTGCTCCAGGCGGTCATCCTCGAAGATCAGCATCCAGACGCGGCTTTCCTCACCGCCGTTCACCGGCAGACAGAGAATAGCCTCCACGTTGAAGGCCCGGCGAGAGAACAGGCCGCAGACATGAGACATCACGCCGGGATGGTTGTTGACCCGCACGTCGAGCACGGTATGGCGCTTCTCAGACATTGGCCACCTCCTCGATCATTGTTCGGTTGGCCGCGCCCGGCGGCACCATGGGCAACACCCTCTCCTCCCGGGCCACCGGCACGTGCACCAGACTCGGTCCCTTGTGGGCCATGGCCTCGGAAAGCACCGCGTCCGGATCCGACGCGTCGGCCAGATCCCGGACATGCCAGCCAAAGGCCCGGGCAATGCCCGGGAAGTCGACCTCGATGGAGTAGGTTGAGGAAAAGCAGTTGGCGTTGAAGAACAGCTCTTGCTGCTGATGAACCAGCCCCAGGCAGTTGTTGTTGAACAGGACAACCGTCACGTCGGCCTGTTGTTCCGCGGCGGTGGCCATTTCCTGAATGTTCATGAGCAGACTTCCATCTCCGCTGAAACAGACGACCTTGCGCGTCGGCGCGGCCATGGACGCTCCGATGGCCGTAGGCAGGCCAAAACCCATGGTCCCCAATCCGCCGGAGGTCAGCCAGGAAGTCCGACGCGTGAAAGGATAGCTTTGGGCCGTCCACATCTGATGCTTGCCCACATCCGTGACCACGACGGCGTCAGGCGGCGCCAGCTCTCCCACGCGGCGAATGAGACGTTGCGGGGTGTCGTGCCCGCCGCTTGTCGGCGCCAGGGGAGGAAAGGCCCTTTTCAGGGCCGCGATGTATTCGAGCCATTCACCGCGCGGGTTGGCGGTCACACGCGGCAGCAAGGCGTCGAACACGGCGCGGATGTCCGCCAGGATGCCCAGGGAGGCGGTGCGGATCTTGTCGATTTCGCTGTGATCAATGTCGACGTGGATGATCTTGGCCTGGGGGCAGAATTCCTGCACCCGGCCCGTGGCCCGGTCGTCGAAGCGCACGCCCGCGGCCAGGATCAGATCGCAAGCTTCAAGGACCATGTTCGTACCGCGCTCGGCGTGCATGCCGAGCATGCCCAGGCAGAGAGGGTGATCACGGTCCATGGCGGCCAGCCCCATCAAGGTCAGGGCCACGGGCATGGACGCGGTTTCGGCCAGCTGCTTGATCCGGTCCTGGGTTCCAGCCGCCACGGCGCCGCCGCCGACCCACAAAACAGGCCGTTTGGCGGCATTGATCATGCCCGCAGCGGCTTCGATGTCCGCGTCGTAGGCAACCGGCGCGGGATCGACTTCTCCGGGCTCGGGCCACTGCGCAAACCCGACCCGTTCCAGTTGGACGTCCCGGGGAACGTCGATCAAAACCGGACCGGGACGACCGCTCGCCGCGATGGAAAAAGCCTCGGGAATCACCGTGAGGAGTTCCCGAGCCGAACGAACCAAATAATTGTGCTTGGTCAAGGGAATGCTCATCCCATAGGTGTCCACCTCCTGAAAGGCGTCCGTGCCCATGAGGGAACGCGGCACCTGGCCGGTGACGCAAATCAAAGGTACGGAATCAAGCTTGGCGTCGGCGATGGCGGTCAGGACGTTGGTAGCGCCGGGACCGGAGGTGGCGAAACAGACCGCGGGCGCGCCCGTGACCCGGGCCATGCCCTGAGTCAGGAACCCCGCGCCCTGTTCGTGACGGGTGAGGATGTGACGAATGCATGAACTCCGGGACAGGGCGTCGTACAACGGCAGGTTCGCTCCGCCTGGAATCCCGGCGATGATGCGGACATGCTGCCGCTCCAGCAACGCGACGGCCAATTCGGCGCCGGAAAGGGAAATCATGAGGGCTCCTTTTTCAGCTCTTATGCTTTCCGGCATGGGGCAGAGCTGAAAAAAGAACCCCCCGCCGGGCCGTTGCGCCGGCGGGGGGGGAGAGAAACCAGAAACGTATTTCCCGCTAGAGCGCCACGGCGTCCGAAACGACGCTGACGACCACGACGACTACCAGGCCGGACAGGCTGCTCAAGGGAGCGTCAAGAAAAGTCATGGCGGTGGTCATCACGGGAAATCCAAAATGAGTGATTCAATGGGGGGTAATGGAAGTTCGGCTACACCCGGAAAGAAACACGTGTCAAGCGGTTTTGGGATCACTTCTCATGGCAGACCTTCAGGCCCTATCCCGATCCAAAATCAAAACTGCACCGAAGCAGGTCTCTTGATCACGAACCGGAATACTGGCCCGGAAAGTCCGCTTCAGCCCGATGTCGGCGTGATCATGTTCGCCGTGCCGCCAACCCGCCACCAACCCAGCGCGCTGTGCCCCCTGAGAGATTTCCATCCGGTGTCTCGATCAGGAGGTGATAGTGATCGTCCATGAGGCAATATCCATGACAAATCCAGGTGTACCGCTCAACCAGATCGACAAGGATGGGGAAAAACAACCACCGGTCGTCGTCACCCAGAAAGATCTCTGATCGAGCATTCCCCGGAGCAGTCACATGATAAGGGAATAAGAAAACTCAATCCGAAGTGGTCTGAGGGGTCATATACATAACGTTTATGCTAAGCGGCGCGGCCAAGGTCCTAACCCGGTTTTCCCACCACCAATTTAACCCGCGTCCGCTTGAGCATTTTGTTGGGCCATTGGCTTCCACCTATGCACGCCGTAGCCTTGATCAGATAGTCTCTGAATACCTATTCTATACTTACGTGACGCCAAATCCCGTGCTTTTCCGAATGACAGAATCCCCCTGGCGGGTGGCAACCGTCTCGAAAATACGGAAAAACTCATTCTTGACATTTTCAAAAATATATTTGAAACAGCGATTTCAAAAATTGATTTGAAACAACGAGGGGGGAGGCATGGCCAGCCAAAAATCAATTGTCGCCAAGGAAAAGCTGCTTGCCGCGGCGAGCGAGGTATTCGGGGAAAAGGGGTTCAGGGATGCCACTGTCGCGGAAATATGCAGGCGGGCCGGCGCCAATATCGCCGCGGTGAACTACCACTTTGGCAACAAGGAGGCCTTGTACCGGGAAACCTGGAGGCAATCCTTCGCCGAATCCATCCTGGCGCACCCCCAGGACGGCGGCATTCCGCCGGACGCGCCCGCCGAGGACAGGCTGCGCGGCCAGATCACGGCATTGATGAGGCGCGTCGCTGATCCGGAGAACAGGGAGTTCGTCATTTCCCAGATGGAACTGATCAACCCCACCGGGCTCCTGGGAGAAGTCATGAAATCCGCGTTGATCCCGCTACGCGAAAAGACCCTGACCGTGGTGCGGGAACTGCTCGGGCCGGAGGTCGACGAACAGCACGTGGTGCATTGTGAAATCTGCATCCTGAGCATGTGCCTGCACCCCATGCTCATCCAACGAATACGGCAGCGGACGAAAGCAGCCGGGCCGCCGCTGGTCATCCACGACCTGGACGCCTTTGCCGACCATGTCGTGCTCTTCGCCTTGGCGGGTATCCAGGCCGTGCGCGACCAGCCTCTAAAATCCGGGAGTCGTTCCTGATGCAAGCTGCTTTCGCTTTACGGTCGCTGATCCTGCTCGTTGCGGTCACAATGACGGCCTGTGTCACGGTCGGACCGGGGTACACGCCGCCGGAGCTGAATGTCCCGGCTGAGTGGAATCGACTGGACACGTCGGTCGACCCGGCGACGCACGCCGCGGCGGCCGACGACCTCAGCCAATGGTGGCGTGGGTTTGGCGATCCACTGTTGTCCGAGCTGGTGGAGGAAGCCTTGCAAGTCGGCCCGGACCTGCGCGGCGCGCGGGCCGGACTGCGGGAAGCGCGCGCCCGCCGCGGCGTGGCCGCGGCAGAGGGTTTCCCAAGCGTGACCGCGTCCGGTGCGGCCAGCCGGGCACAGGCCAGCGACGAGACCGGCGGCGGCACACGCGAAATGTACAGCGCGGGCTTTGATGCGAGCTGGGAGCTGGACGTGTTCGGCGGCGTTCGCCATGGCATTGAGGCCGCCGAGGCCGATCTGGAGGCGTCCCAGGCAAGTCTGCGGGCGGTTCACGTCTCCCTGGCGGCCGAGGTGGCCCTGAACTACGTCGAAGTGTGCGCCTTGCGGATTCGGCTGGGTATAGCCCGCGACAATCTCGCCAGCCAGTCCGAAACCCTGCGGCTCACCGAATGGCGTGTCCAGGCCGGTTTGGACAGCAGCCAGGACGCGGAGCAGGCCCGGGCCAACATGGAACAGACCCGGGCGCAGATCCCGGTTCTTGCCGCCAATCTGGCCGAGGCGGAACATCGTCTGGACATCCTTTTGGGAAAACCACCGGGAACCCTGCACGCACGTCTCGCCGGAGCCGACGCCTTGCCGACCCTGCCCGACCGGGTAGCCGTGGGCATTCCGGCGGACACCCTGCGCCAACGCCCCGATGTCCTGGCGGCCGAGCGGGCCCTGGCCGCGCAAACCGCCCGGGTCGGCGAGGCTGAGGCGGCCCGCTACCCTTCCTTCAGGCTTTCGGGCTCCATCGGCCTGGAAGCGCTGACCTGGGGCGGGCTTGGCAACACCGGCGCTTCAACCTGGTCGCTGCTGGCCGGAATCACGGCCCCGGTTTTTGACGCCGGACGCCTGCGCGCCCAAGTGGAGATCCAGGACGCCAAGCGTGAACAGGCCCTTGTGGAATACGAAAAAACTGTGCTCAGCGCGCTGCGGGACGTGGAAAACGCACTGGTGGCCATCGTCCGCAACCAGGAGCGCGGCGAGGCCTTGAGCAGTGCCGCGGACGCCGCGCGCGCCGCTGCACTGCTGGCCCGGCATCGCTACGGCGCCGGGTTGATAGATTTTCAATCCGTTCTGGACACGGAACGAACCGTCCTGTCCGTTGAGGACGGTCTGGCCAGCACCCGGGCCGACGGCGTCCTGGCGCTCATCCGTTTGTACAAAGCTCTGGGCGGCGGCTGGTCGCCGCGGGCCAAAGACCTTTCTTCCGGCAAGGAGAACTCATGAACCCATCCCAACCGTCCGCGCTCCATCAGGAAAAATCCCTGCACCAGCTCCTGGATTCCCAGTCCAAGGGGCAACGTCAACGCCGCTGGCTGTGGCTGGGCATGGCGCTGACAATCATTGTCGGCGCGGGCTTGCTCTTTTTGCGCACCGGCGAGGAGCCCGCCGGGGCGCGTTACGCCACGGCGCCGGCGGAAATCGGCACGCTGGTGGTCACTGTTTCGGCCACCGGCAACCTGCGGCCGACCAATACGGTGGAGGTGGGCAGCGAACTTTCCGGCATCGTTGATCAGGTCTTCGTGGATGTAAACGACCAGGTGAGCGCCGGACAGGTCCTGGCCCGGCTCGATCCGGCCAAGTTGCAAGACGCGGTGGCCAGGGCCAAGGCCAACCTGGCCGTGACCGAGGCCCAGGTGCTCCAGGCCAGGGCCACTGTGGACGAGGCGCGGATCACCCTGGAGCGGTATCAACAAGTGGCCGAACTGTCCGGCGGCAAGGTGCCCTCCAAAACTGAAATGGATGGCGCCGAGGCCAACCTGAAGCGGGCCGAGGCCGCTCTGGCCAGTGCCCGCGCCAGCGTCACCCAGGCCAAAGCCAATCTGCAATCGGACGAAACCGATCTGGACAAGGCCGGCATCCGCTCGCCCATCCACGGGGTGGTCCTGACGCGGGAGGTGGAACCGGGGCAGACCGTGGCCGCCTCTTTTCAGGCGCCGGTGCTGTTCACCCTGGCCGAGGATCTTGCGAAAATGGAACTGCAGGTGGACGTGGACGAGGCTGACGTCGGCCAGGTGCATGCGGGCCAGAACGCGACGTTCACCGTGGATGCCTGGCCCGGCCGGAAATACAGCGCGACCATCACCAGGGTCAGCTACGGCTCCCAGGAAAAGGACAACGTGGTTTCCTACCTGACCGTGCTCGCGGTGGACAACCAGGATCATTCCCTGCGCCCCGGCATGACCGGCACGGCCGAGATCACCACCGTGACGCGCGAAAATGCCTTGCTGGTGCCCAATGCGGCGCTGCGTTTCACCCCGTCCGCTCCTGACACGGGGCCGCAAAGGTCCACCGGGGGCGTGGTCAGCGCCTTGATGCCAAGGCCTCCCGGGCAGAGTCGACAGGTTCAGGCCGCCGTCAACGGCGCACCGCGGGTGTGGGTGTCGCGGGACGGAGAGATCTCGGCCATCGCGGTGCAAACCGGGGTCAGCAACGGACGGATGACCGAGATCACAGGCGGAGAACTCCAGGTCGGCATGCAGGTAATCACCGAGGATATGGAAGGTTCATGATGAGCGACTCCGCGCTGATCCGGCTGTCCGGGATCACCAAGAGCTATGGCCACGGACAGGCCGCGTTCCAGGCCCTGAAAGGCATCGATCTGAGCATTGATGCCGGTGACTTCGTGGCCGTCATGGGTTCCAGCGGTTCCGGAAAATCCACCACCATGAACATTCTCGGCTGCCTGGATACGCCCACCAGCGGCAGCTATCTGTTCCAGGGCGTGCCCGTGGAACGCTTGTCGCGCAACCAACGCACCCTGCTGCGACGGCATTTTTTCGGTTTCGTGTTCCAGGGCTTCAATCTGTTGGCGCGCACAACCGCTTTGGAGAACGTCGAGTTGCCGCTGATCTATCGCGGCGAGCCGTCCGCCATGCGCCATGCCGCCGCACGCGCCGCCCTGCAACAGGTCGGACTTGGAGACAGGGAGGAGCACACCCCGGCCGAACTCTCCGGGGGGCAGCAACAGCGGGTGGCCATTGCCCGGGCCATTGTCACCTCGCCGACCGTGCTTTTGGCCGACGAGCCCACCGGAAATCTCGATACCCACACCAGCCGGGAAATCATGGAGTTGATCAGCGCCTTCAATCAAGAACAGGGCATCACCGTGCTCATGGTCACCCACGAGCCGGACATGGCCAAGTATGCCAAGCGCATTATCCGTTTCGTGGACGGCCGGGTGCAACGCGACAATCTCGACGAGGAGGGTGCCTGATGCTTTGGAATACGCTGTTGCTCGCGCTGCGATCCATCCGGCGCAACCTGATGCGCTCGTTTTTGACCATTCTGGGCATTGTCATCGGCGTGGCCGCGGTGATCACCATGGTCACCCTGGGCAATGGCGCCACCCAGTCCGTGTCCGACCAGATTTCCAGCATGGGCAGCAACCTCCTGATGGTGATCCCGGGGCAACGCTTCGGCCCGGGCTCCGGAGGAGCGCCCAACTTCAAAAGTGCCGACGTGGACGCCGTGCGCAATCAGATCTCCGGGGCCGAATGGATCGCGCCCGTCGTCGGCACGTCGGCGACCGCCGTTTCCCAGGCCAATAACTGGTCCACCTCCATCACGGGCAGCACCAGCGAATATTTTCCGGCGGGCAACTGGGACGTGGCCGCGGGTCGCGTGTTCAGCGAAACCGAGGAGCGGGCGGGCAAGGCGGTCTGCGTGATCGGCGAGACCGTGCGCGAAAAGTTGTTCGGCCGACAGAATCCCGTGGGCAGCGAGATCCGCATCAAACAGTTTTCCTGCGAGGTCATCGGCCTGCTCAAATCCAAAGGCCAGTCGGCCATGGGGCAGGACCAGGACGACATCGTGGTCATGCCGTTGCGCACCGTGCAGCGTCGCCTCGTGGGCAGCCAGGATATCAACAGGCTGACGATTTCCGTGCGCGGGGCGTCTTCCATCGATGCGGTTAAACGGCAACTCACGCTTCTTTTGCGCGAACGACGCAACATCGGCGCAAACGAAGACGACGACTTCCGGGTGATGGACACCCGGCAGATCGCCGAAACCCTGACCAGCACCACGAAAATCCTGACCATGCTGCTCGGCGCGGTGGCCGCGGTCAGCCTGCTGGTGGGCGGCATAGGGATCATGAACATCATGCTGGTTTCCGTCACGGAACGGACCCGTGAGATCGGCATTCGCCTGGCCATCGGCGCGCTGGAACGGGAAGTGCTGCTCCAGTTCCTGATCGAGGCGGTGGTCCTGTCCAGTCTCGGCGGATTGGTCGGCATAACCCTGGCAACCGGCGCGTCGCTCTTTCTGGCCGGCCTGATGGGCGTCCCCTATATTTTCGATCCCGTCATCAACCTGGTGTCCTTTCTGTTCTCCGCGGCCATCGGGGTGATCTTCGGCTTCTTTCCGGCGCGCCGGGCAGCGGGCCTCAATCCCATCGACGCCCTGCGGCATGAGTAAAAGAGGTTGCTCACGGATCACATCCCATAACAGTGATGGAATGGCCCATGTTGTGCAAGTCGTATCACGTACGGCCTACCCAGGAAGGGGTACGGCGCCAAGGAACGAAAAACACAGGCTGGAAATATTATGACCATGTCGGCGGGGCAAAACAATCCTGAGAAAAGTGACCAGGAAACACCCGAAAAAGAGAGAAGACGGCAGCCGGAGAGAAGAAGCGGACACGACAGGCGGCAAACGACCGAAAGACGCGTCCTGACGGATCGACGACGGTCTTCTCATCTACCTGACGAGGAGACGCCCCCATCTTCTGAAGAAGTCCGGCGAGCTTCACGGAGCCGACGCAGCGGCATTGATCGAAGAGGCGCTTGTCGGCAAGCCGGAACCCCGGCCTTGTCCGCTCTGTCCAGCGATGAATTGTGTTTTCTGCTGACAAAGGAAGCCGTGTGAAAGTCGCCGACAGTTCGCCGGGATAGGAATATTATTCCTGGGCGGCTTCGAGGGCTTTGCCCAGCGCCTGCGCGACGCCGCCGGGAGCCGGGCCCGACTGGTGGAGGCGCACCTGGAAAACAGCCCCGAGGTCATTCATAGGGAAGTCGCCCGCCTGGGCGAACTCTTCGGCACCCGGGACAAGGCTGAGCGGTTTCTTCTGGAATTCGACGCGGAATACGCCAGACTGAGTACGGCCGTGCGCGAACACTTCGCAACGCGCGGCAACCGGGCCGTGGCCCAGGTGTTCATGACCATGTGGGCCGATTTCGCGGGATTGGAACTGACGGGCGCATTCGGCCCGGGACCGCTGCAACCCGGTGAGCTGCTTCGTCTCTCGGCCCAAAAGCCGGACATCGTCCTGGACAACGCCCACATGCCGACCGGAGCGCCCATTGCCGAGGCCGCGGAAACCGATCTGGTCCAACTCATCAATTTCCCCGGGCCGGGCATGGATCTGTTGGATGTCTTTCGGGAAAACGCGCGAGTGTTGATGGGGGTGAACCCGTGAGAAAGGGATTGAACACACGCCGCGGACGAGCCGAACGCCGATCCGTTGTTGCTTGTTTCATGGGGAACAGGCCGCGGACATGAGACATCACGCCGGGATGGCTGTTTACCCGCACGTCGAGCACGGTATGGCGCTTCTCAGACACTGACCACCACCTCGATCGTTGTTCGGTTGAAACAGACGACCCCGGTCCCGCCATTGACAAAGAAACCGTCTGGTCGGTATGTTTCTTATTTTCCATTTGTCCCGGGTACCGGAACGTTAGGCGGCGAAACTATCCATGAAAAGCAATTTAGATGATAAGCATCTCTTAGAACAAGCCCCTGTCAGCAGGGTCTTTCTGAAGTACTCGCTGCCAAGCGTCGTCACGATGGTGTTTTTTGGCGTGCAGACTCTGGTAGACGGCGTCGTGGTGGGGAACCATCTGGGGCCGGACGCTTTGGGGGGGATCAACATCATGATGCCGCTGTACAGCTTCATCATGGTGTTGGCGCTGATCGTCGGCATCGGAAGCCAGACTCTGGTCAGCATGGAGCTGGGACGCCGGAATCCGGACAAAGCCCAGGACGCGATGTCCACCGGCTTCCGGGCTTTGGTGGGGATCAGCTTGATTGCCACGGTGTTGCTGCTGCTGTTTGCTGAGCCCCTGACCAAACTGATAGGTGCTGACGAGCGGCTGCTGCCGTTCTCTCTGGCCTACCTTAAGGGGCTGGTTCCGTTCATCTTGCCTCTGACCCTCTGCTTTTATTCCGACGCCATGCTGAAGGCATTAGGGCATCCCAGGTTTTCGATGCTCATCATGTCGCTTAGCGTGGTGGTCAATGTGTTACTTACCTTTTGCTTCGTGATCTGGCTGGGCTGGGGCAATGCCGGGGCGAGCATGGCCACCGGTGTCGCTTTCACCATCGGGTTGCTGCTTTCCGGATGTATCACGTTCAATCCCAAACAGCGGCTGTCGATGCTGAAGGGTCGTTTTCAGATGCCGCTCTTGCGACGTGCCGTTTACAACGGCTCATCCGAAGGCGTTTCGGAAATGGCGGCCGCGGTCAGCATCCTGATCATCAACCTCACTGTGGTTCGCCTCTTGGGGGCCGACGGTGTGGCCGCGTTCACAGCCATCAACTACATCAACTTCACGGGGATATTGCTGTTTCTTGGTATTTCGGATGGGCTGATTCCGGTGCTGAGCTACAATTACGGTGCCGGCAACCACCAACGGGTCAAGCGGCTGTTTCGCTTTGCCGCTGCGATCAACATGAGCATCGGGATCATGGTGTTCATCGTGCTGCAGGCGTTCGGCGGGCATGCGATTTTGTTGTTCTTCGACGGCAGCGAAAGCCCGGCGTTCCAGATCGCGGTCGAGGGCCTGCGTCTCTTCGCTTTCGTATTTCTGATCAACGGACTCAACGTGCTGATCATCGCCTACTTTACCGCACTGGGCGAAGCAAAGAGTTCCATCATCATTTCCGCGGCGCGCGGGTTGGTATTCGTGCTGGTCGGCGTCACCGTTTTGCCGATGTTCATGGGCATTACTGGCGTGTGGACGGCAATTCCGCTGGCGGAATTGCTGACACTGGGAGTTGCGCTCATACTGATTCAGAGGACACACAAAAAATTGTTTTGACGCCTTTAGACGTATGCTTATCAACATGGTTAACAGTCCGTTGAAAAACTCCCAATTGCTGCGTCGCCGCAAAAAGTTCAAACTCTCACGTATGAATAAATACGCTTCGACCTTGATTCGATTGCCAGGACGGCAAATCGAAAATGTGGCGTAGCCACAGCCCGGAGGGGCCGGACACAGGACGTGTCCGGATAGCTTTTTTTGCTCCTTGCACTTGGGGTTTTTGAACGGACTGTTGGATAAGGACTTTTTCAACACTCAGTTAATCATGGAAAGCAATTTGAGATAGTTTTTCAGTACTCATGGCAAATTACTGGTTTGGATTCCAACTGATTATGCTTAGGAATAATGCGGGGGTCTCTTATGCCGACAGCTCATAAACGAAAAAAACAACCTGAAATAGTCCGGAGCAAGCTTATTGAGTGTGCCGCGCGCATCATCACCGAGCAAGGTCCTAATGCCGTTACAATCCAGGCCGTCGCTGACGCTGCTGGTGTTACCAAGGGGGGATTCCTCCACCATTTCCAGAACAAGAATCAACTTAGCGCGGCTGTATCAAGGTATTTCATAGACCAACTGGATACGGAACTTGGCAAGTTGATGGCTGAAGATCCAATAGAATATGGGCGATTTACCAGAGCTTATATCAATTCGATCTGGAAAGATGTTGCCTCGGGGCAGAAAGAACAGTGGATATCTTTTGCCATCTACGCACTATCCGAGCCACAATTAAAGTCCATGTATAACGAATGGATGAAAGAAAAACAAAGACTCCACCACGACACGGATTCAGACCAATTGCTGCAAGTTCTGAGATATGCGGCCGATGGGATATGGCTTGAGATTTTAATGGGGGCTGGTTATCAAAAGGAGCACTCTGCTTTGTTATCCAGCCTTATCGAAATGACACACGGGCAAGATGGATAGATTGCCGCGGTCGTGCGAGAGTCACGTCTGCTCTTGGCTCGCAACTATGCTTTTTTTCAGCGAATTCAACCTTCTCTGAAGCGCCTTTTCCTCCTTCAGCCTTGACCGCATGGCCGTTGAAAGCAAGCCGGATGTCATCCCCGGGATGCGTCGTGGGCCGCAGGAGGAGAACGCGATAACCGCCTGACAAGAGTATGGAGGATCGGAACATGTCGACGAACACGACTATTCGGGATCGTGCGGCCGGGGCCCTCATGGGAGCCTTCATCGGGGACGCCCTGGGGCTCGGGCCGCACTGGTACTATGATCTGGCCGAACTGCGACGCGACTATGGGGAATGGATCAGCGGCTATACCGACCCCAAACCGGGCCGATACCACGAGGGACTCAAGGCGGGCCAGCTTTCCCAGGCGGGTTTTATCCTGAAGCTGACGCTTCGTTCCCTCGTTGAATGCGGGAGGTACGACGAAAAGGATTTTTGCCGCCGCCTGGAAGAGGATCTCTTTCCGCTTCTGGACGGCGCTCCGGTCAGCGGCCCGGGGGGATACACCAGTCAGTCGATCCGCGAGGCCTGGCGACGCCGGGTGAAGCTGGGCCTGTCCTGGGACCGGACCGGGGGCGAGGCCGACACCACGGAGGCCATCGAGCGCACCCTGGCCATCGCCGTCCGCTACGCGTTCCAGCCCCGAGAGCTGGCCTCGGCCGTGGCCGACAACACCGTCCTGACCCAGGCCAACGCACTGGTGGTATCCATGACCGTCGCCTTCGGCGCCGTGCTCGGCCTGCTGGTCCGGGGACACGCCCTGGACGCGAACCTGTCATCCAAGCTCATGGACCTGGTCAAGTCCGGAGAGCTGCCCTTTCACGCCGTGACCACCGACAACCTCCAGCCCCCGGCGCCGGGCCAGCCCGAACCGCCCCGCGCCGGTCTCTTCGCCTCGCCGGACGCCTTGCTCACCCCTTCCTTCATGGCGGCCGCGGCGGCGGACCCGGAGATCCGCATCGAACCGGCCTGGAAGGTCTCCCTGGTCTACGGCATGCCCTGCGCCATCTACCATATGCTCCCAGCGGCGTACTACCTTGCCGCCAGGTTCCACGACGACTTCGAGTCCGCGGTGCTTCACGCGCTCAACGGCGGCGGCCAGAACCAGGCCCGCTCCATCCTGACCGGCGCGCTCGTCGGCGCCCAGACGGGCCTTTCCGGCATCCCCCGACGCTTCCTGGACGGTCTCGAGGAAGCTGACGAGTTGCGCCGACTGTCGGAAAGCCTCGCCTCCATGGTCGAGCAGCGCTGAACCGGGCGATCCGCGCCGACTCAGTCGTTATCGGCGATTTTTCTCGAAGGATTGGAATTGCCTCACCCCGCCGGGATGTGACGTGCGGCGCCGACCGGCCGCACTTCATGCTCCGGGATATTCAATCCGAAGTGACCTGAGGCCATGCAAACAATTTACCTCAAAAAATTAAAATACAAGACCTGACCCGATCCGGTATTTGCTCATCTCGATCCAATTTGATGCATAACGATGCTAATCAGTCGCGCGGTTTATTGCGTCGGCTGAATTAGCTTGGTTAGAACTATTTTCCATTCTTTATAAAATCTTTCAGGTCAATGTCTTCCTCTGAATCAATTCTGCTGGAATGCCTCACAAACTCAAGCGAAACTTCCCGCGCCAAATTTGATATCATTTCCGCTGTTATTATTGGCCCCTTTCCAACCATATGCTTTTCCATTGCTTGATCAATGATTGAACTAATCAAAGAGCTATCAACCTTTTTTTGCACAGCGCTAAAAATGCTATTAAATGCAGCTTCCACACGCGAACGATTATAACCCCGAGCGGCAATAGTTTCTTTAATGTTGATAGGAGGATATAATTCATGTTCCTCTTGTTTGCATGTTATGGGGTCGACGATGTAGACGTGACTCAAATTGGGACCGTCCCATTCATTTGTCAAAATAATTGAAAATCTAAGATTTCCGAATAGCTCTAAAAGCCCTATTGCTGTTTTCTCTTCTGTAGAGGCGAAAATGAAAATTCTATGTTGCAGCTCTGAAAGAACTGAGGTCTCTGGAAATTTTGTTTCATAGTCGTGACTTACAGGCACAAAAGTTGGGTCACCTTGGCCCATTATGAAATTCACTAAACCTTTTAGACTGGCGTTTCTAAGCCTCAATGGCGCTGTTTTGGTCGCAAGGTAGGTGAGTGCCATTTTTGCTATTGATCTAAAATGAATATCACCACCAATACTCGCACTAAGCTTTAAGGTGCCAGGGAAATGTCTTTTCAATTTGACAGGAATTGAAGGGATATCCTCAATTGTTTTGCCGGATCCTTTAAGGGTCTGGGTCAATAATTTTATGGCTTCGTCTTTTGACCTTGCACTAATTTGTATTGATATTGCACCATCATCAAGGGTTTCCCTATTGATAAGAGGTTTGGTAAACTCTGGCAGGACTTTAACCGCATCGTGCCAAATCCAGCACTCTCTGCCATAATTTCTGCTTGTTAACCTGGCCTTTTGCGTAAGACCCTACTGATATCTCTGCTTTTTGTCAAAAAAACGTTTAATTTTATAAATTTATAAACTTTCTTATTGACACTGTTAGACCCTACTGATATGTCCTCTGCATGCC